>NZ_JAPPRG010000002.1:0-2500 GCF_026672515.1 Novosphingobium sp. SL115
GGTTATGAGCCTGACGAGCTACCGGGCTGCTCCACCCCGCGCCGGGGTATCGTTGCCTTGCGCTGCTACGCCCCTTTGGGAGGCGGCCCCTTTAAGGGACGACACAAGGCACGACGCCCTGCCATGCCTCCCTTCGCCCTTGGGCGAGGATCGTCATGACAAGGATGTGTGAATGGGTTTTTATGACATGCACCGGCTACAATGCCTGGCGACGACCTACTCTTCCAACGCTTGAGCGTTAGTACCATTGGCGCTGTCCGGTTTCACGGCCGAGTTCGAGATGGGATCGGGTGGGGCACGGACGCTATGGCCACCAGGCAATGAAGCTGGTGCATGTTTTAATCGATGCGTTTCTTACAGATATCTGGCTGGAACCGTCCGTCCAATGCCAGCATCCCTCACGAGATATTCCCGTGCGCAGAGCTGTCATTGATGGTGGGACTCTTCAAGCATGAACAGAGTTATTAGGACCGGTTAGCTTCATGCGTTACCGCACTTCCACACCCGGCCTATCAACGTGGTGGTCTACCACGACTCGATGATACCTTATCTTGAGGGAGGCTTCCCGCTTAGATGCTTTCAGCGGTTATCCCGTCCATGCATAGCTACCCTGCTGCGCTCCTGGCGGAACGACAGGTACACCAGAGGCATGTTCATCCCGGTCCTCTCGTACTAGGGACAACTCCTCTCAAGTATCGACGCCCACGGCAGATAGGGACCAAACTGTCTCGCGACGTTCTGAACCCAGCTCACGTACCACTTTAATTGGCGAACAGCCAAACCCTTGGGACCTGCTCCAGCCCCAGGATGTGATGAGCCGACATCGAGGTGCCAAACGATTCCGTCGATATGAGCTCTTGGGAATCATCAGCCTGTTATCCCCGGCGTACCTTTTATCCGTTGAGCGATGGCCCTTCCACGAGGGACCACCGGATCACTATGACCGACTTTCGTCTCTGCTCGATTCGTCAATCTCGCAGTCAGGCAGGCTTATGCCATTGCACTCTAACAGCCGGTTTCCAACCGGCCTGAGCCTACCATCGCGCGCCTCCGTTACTCTTTAGGAGGCGACCGCCCCAGTCAAACTACCCGCCATAGAGGGTCCCCGAACCGGATAACGGTCCTGGGTTAGACATCAGAAAACAACAGGGTGGTATTTCACCTATGGCTCCACATCAGCTGGCGCCGATGCTTCAAAGCCTCCCACCTATGCTACACAATTCTTTCCTAATGCCACTCTAAAGCTGCAGTAAAGGTGCACGGGGTCTTTCCGTCTAACCGCGGGTACTCCGCATCTTCACGGAGAATTCAATTTCGCTGAGCATATCCTGGAGACAGTGGGGAAGTCGTTACGCCATTCGTGCAGGTCGGAACTTACCCGACAAGGAATTTCGCTACCTTAGGACCGTTATAGTTACGGCCGCCGTTTACCGGGGCTTCAATTCGGAGCTTGCACTCCTCCTCTTAACCTTCCGGCACCGGGCAGGCGTCAGACCCTATACGTCGTCTTGAAGCCGACTTAGCAGAGTCCTGTGTTTTTGCTAAACAGTCGCTACCCCCTGGCCTGTGCCCCCAACCAATGCTTGCGCATAAGTTGGGCCTCCTTCTTCCGAAGGTACGGAGGCAATTTGCCGAGTTCCTTCAGGATACTTCTCTCAAGCGCCTTGGTATACTCTACCTGACCACCTGTGTCGGTTTCGGGTACGGTCTATTCGGAGAGGCTATTTCCTGGAACCACTTCGAAGCCACTTCAATCCAATAAGAAGTGACAACTCACGTGATCCGTCACACATCTCCAGGCCCACGAATATTAACGTGGTTCCCATCGACTACCCCCTTCGGGCTCGTCTTAGGGGCCGGCTCACCCTGCTCAGATTAGCTTTAAGCAGGAACCCTTGGTCTTTCGGCGAGAGGGCATCTCACCCTCTTTGTCGCTACTCATGTCAGCATTCGCACTTCCGATACCTCCACGACCCATTACCAGATCGCTTCTCAGGCCTACGGAACGCTCCGCTACCGCATGCTCGTAAACGAGCACACCCTAAGCTTCGGTGCATCACTTTAGCCCCGTTACATCTTCGCCGCAGGAACCCTTATTTAGACCAGTGAGCTGTTACGCTTTCTTTAAAGGATGGCTGCTTCTAAGCCAACCTCCTGGTTGTTTTGGGATTCCCACATGCTTTCCCACTTAGTGATGACTTGGGGACCTTAGCTGTAGGTTAGGGCTGTTTCCCTTTTGACGACGGACCTTAGCACCCGCCGTCTGTCTGCCGGATAAGTCTCGTTGGTATTCGGAGTTTGGTTAGAATTGGTAGATCTCGCGACCCCCGCATCCATCCAGTGCTCTACCCCCAACGGCATACATCCGACGCTCTACCTCAATAGATTTCGCGGAGAACCAGCTATTTCCCGGTTTGATTGGCCTTTCACCCCTAAACACAACTCATCCGAGAATTTTTCAACATTCAACGGTTCGGCCCTCCAGTGCATGTTACTGCAC